>CBDESQ010000001.1:0-11233 GCA_965242585.1 Limisphaerales bacterium
CAACAAAATAATAATGTTATGATTAGGTTGGCAAGGTTGGCAAGGTTGACTAATCACAGTGACCATAAGCGTCTCTGCTTGCCATCCTTAGACGACCTTGCCGACCTGTAGCCAGCATTCCGCAAGGCTTTGCTCAATCTCATTTGCATTGACCGCGATAATGGCCTGTCAAGGTCAAGCAAAACAGCAATATCATCCAACGTCATGCCAACCTTGCCAACCTCTGCCAACCCCGCAATGGCGACTTCAAGCTCATCACGGAAACGAAATTTATCTGCCGCCGCCGCCGCGTCATTCAGCAGAGACCGGTCAAGATTGGCGCGCGCACCAAGCCTGTACATCGACAAAGCCTCTGCCCACAACTGCTCGCGCACTTCGTGCAGATGCGCCTCAACATTGGCGCCGCGCTCAAACTTAATCGGGACAAACCGACGATTGCCAGATGGATCATCAGGCAATGCGTTTTCATCATTGGTCGTCGCGACGATAATACATCGCCTTGGCATGAACGTCGGATAATGGGCATAAGCCAAGCGCATCTGTCCGTCATCAACTTGCGTGATGAATGCCTTGACCTGTTCAATCTTTGAACCGCGCAAGCCAGACAATTCAGACCACTCGACCGCCACGCGCCGCAGCAGGGCCTCAATCCATCGCTTCTTATCAGGGCCCAAGTCCAATGAATTGCCATACCAATAGCGGAAGTCGCGCGGGAATAGATATTCGATAAGCCTGGACTTGCCGATGCCCTGGTCACCAACAAACACTGGCACCTCATCAAGACGGCAACCCGGCTGGTAAGCTCGCTGAATTGAACCAAGGAATAGAAACTGCGATGCCCAACTCACCAGCATTGACGGCTCTGCGCCAAATAGATCATAAAGCAGACTGGCAATGCGCTGTGTCTTATCCCAGTCGGGCAGGCTTTCAAGCCAGATGATAAACGCGTCATGCCTTTGCAGGTGAACCAGCGCATTCAGATAATCCTCAAACTTCGACTTAGGAAAGCGCAACGGCTCAACAAAAGACCGCTTGGCGCTGACGACCTCTACGCCGCACCGCTCATAAATCCCGCGACGAATTGCCGCCGCCCACATATCATCAAGGTCATGCCACTCGCCGCGCACCTTCACCTGGATTAAAGCTGACCGCACTTCAAAACGAACTTCAATGTCCAGCGCGCCCAATGCTTGGCGCAAACCGCGTTCGTCTTTACCCGATACGATGATGCGCTCACTGCCGGCCGGGGTCGGGATGGCTTGGCGCCGCGTCTTTGCAGTCCGCTCTGCGCTGGAAACCGTCGCGCTGATTTCTTTGTCGGATAACCCAGCCGCTTTGGCCTTGCGGACGGCCGCCTCAACAGCAGGAATATCTGCCCGCTTGTACGCGTCGACTGCCGTCTTGAATAGCCAGTTATTCCGATTGCCTTCCTTGGGCCCCCCTGCCCTGCCCTGCTTGGCCGCCGACGGCGTCCCCGCCAGCAGTTGATGGATAAACCAAGCGGGCAGGGGAGTAGGGTCATCGAACGCAAGCTCAACAAACTTATCCGCGTCCCAGATGACGCAATAGCAATTCCGATAACGGATTTCACCTTTGACATCATAAAACTGGTAAGGCTTGTAGGTGATATCGACTTCCAAATTGTCTGGCGCCGCGCCCCAGATATGATGACCGCGCCGCGTCGGAATGATGGTATGACCGACCTCAAGCTGAAAGGTCAAATGCTGATGATCCCCTTCGTCAACATCGACGCAGATTAAACCCAGACTGGCCGGGATTATTCCGACCAGACCGCCGCCTTCCGCATGGCGCATAACAGCCGCAGCAGACGGCGCATTTTCTGGCTTTTGCCAGCCAGACACAAACGCGGCCTTGTCCTGGTCACACAAAACAAAATGCGCGCCGCGCTCAATCAGTTCTGAAACTTCCTGCTTATCAAACATTGTCAAACATCCCTTCATCTGCCATAATGCAGATAGTCTACCTATTCGTCGAGCGGGTCGGTAGCGGATGGGCGGTTATCGGGCCGCCCATCGCTTTTTCTCCCAAATTCAAAAATTATCGAATGCACACGTTGCGCTCTAAGCGATTTTACGGCGGCAAAGGCACTACAGCACCTTGGCCCAAGTCGACCTGGATGCCATTTACCATCACAGACGGCATCGCCAAGTCTACATCAAGCAAACCAAGATACCAGTTATATCGACGGCGGATGCCTTCCAGCTTCCATACATCCTCGTCTTTCATAACCTGGATGCGATATTCCTGCGCCGCCTTGATGACCTGCGCCTCATTGTCACTCTGCAAATCCGCGCCACAGTGCAAAACATAGTTATTGTACCAGCCATTGTTGACGCCCATATCACACAGCACCAACTGCGCCAATGGCGTCTTGAACGGGTAATGTTTCTGCTGGATTTGGATCGCCTTCGTCATATACTTAAACGCTTGGATTTGCTGTGTCGACCGCATAAGCGGGTCTTGCGCCAGCCCATTCAATTCTGGCCAGTCGATATAACTGCCGGGATTGAAACTCAACTTGCCGCCGGCCGCAATGTAGGCATTCAAAAGCGATAACAGCTGGCCGCCTTCCCAGCCAATCAAACCATAAGCGCCGTTGCCATGGCCATCATACCGCCCCGCGTGTTCCCAACAGCAGATGATCTTAGTTGCCGCTTCCTGGATTTTCACTGGCTCCCCCTGTGTGTTCGATAACCTCTTCGATGCTGACGCAGGTATCATCAATGAACTGCGCCACGGGCGGCGCGGCGATTGACAATGCGGCCACGACCGCAACTAAGGTACGGATAAACTCTTTGCCGTGCTGCTTGATGAAGTCATTCATTAGAAAATCCTGTCCAGCCAAGCCAGCCCGCGAACGAACCAGCCAAACAAATCAAATACATCGAACCTATCCTGGAAAGTAGCGTCTCTGTCGCTGGCATCGTTAAATGCAGAGACCAGATTATTCCGCATGCGGGGGTCAAGCCGGCTGACGGCCTCCTCAACAAAAGGCCGGTTAAGCCCTTCGTGCAAAGCCTTGCCATAGCTGACCATATAGACAAACAGACGATTGTACACCACGCGGAAGTCAAGCGACCGCAATAATGTACCCGACTTTGAATAGGGCGGGCGCCCCTTCTTGCTGGCGATGGGATAAAATGGCAGCATGCGGACGCAAATATCAATGAAGTCCTCACCCATCCGACGCATAACCGCATATTCCATTTCTGGGGGCAGACCGCGCGGGATTGAAAGCGTGACCTGCCTTGTGTATCGACTTCCGCCAAAAAAGTAAGCCATTAGTCCCCCTCGTCGCTGATTAACCCCGTCAACTGCGCCGCTTCCTCAATATCCATCCCGCCTTGAACCAGCGATCCAAACGCGCGCGCGCGGCCTGCAATATCCGATGCCATAAGACCTTCAAAACTGAACTCAACAATCAAATCAATTTCCGCCGCCTGCGCCTGCACCAGCTTTGCCATTGGCTGGAGTGTCGAATGCAGAAAACGGCGCCAAGCCTCGCGATTGCTCGTGCCTTCAGTCCGCCCATCAATAATTTCAGTTGGCAGACCGCAAGCTGTCAAAACCATTCTATTAACCTCTTTGTACATTTCAATGTTCGATTGCGGAACATCAGGGCCCAATCGCCGCGGCTCATATTCCCGACGCGGCGCATTGGCCCGGCCAGCATCCCAGCCGCCCGCCGCCGTCTCAACCAGCGCAATTTTGCCGTCAAGCTGTTGCAGGTCGACGCGCAGTTGGTCAACGGAACTGTCTTGGCCATCGGTCGGGATGGGCAGAATGTATCCGACAAGGGCGCCCGCCTCTTTGGCCAATGAACTTTCCAGCGTGTTTGCCAAGCTGACCAGCGCATTGGCCCGGCCAAGCGGCCCGATGCCGCGGCCAGAATGAACATCGGTGCTGTAGCGCAGATGAAGCGTCCGCCCTGGATGCTCAATATCCAATGCTGGCACATGGCGCAAAGTGTTTTCACCGACCAGCCAGACGCTCTCGCCGCCTTCAATCAAGTCGCGGCCAATCTCACCCATCACTGTCGCGGTAAAATATCTGGCAGCAGACCCAGAGGGAACGGCGCTGGCAAACGCGCGGCTCACAGTCCCGGCCGCAATTTCCAACGCGCCGCTGTAAATGCTCTCAACACCGGTCGCGCGCGATAAGATCGCCTGCGTCAATAAATCAGTGAAAGCTCTTTTTTCTGGCTTGCCATTAAGCCATGAAGTGAGGCGTTTTCTTATCATCTCGCAAAAAGCCTGGTTACAGCCCCCACCCGAAAAATGCCGTTCTCGCCGGTGCCATACGTTCTTATCGCATAGCCCAAGGTGTTCCCAGAGACATTGTTAAGGGTCACTGCTCTGCCTTTCACAATGTACAAGTCCAAAAAGAATTGCTGGAGATTATAGGCCAAGACAACATCACTGTTCAAGCGCGGAACTTGAAACGTATTTTGAACTGTAAAGACTGAAGGTGCTGGATTAAGATATCGCTGAACAATATGGCTCGTCGATTGATATTGCACTGTTGACTGGATATTAACTAGGGGCATTGTCTCAAAAAAGGCCGTTCGAAACTCAAATGATAGTACAGCCCTGACCCCTGTTAAAAACACTTCCAGCTTATATTCAGTGTAAGGATTGATATTAACCCTTGGAATGATTTGCTTGGGAGTAATTTGCCCAGTTTCCAGGACTGCGCCAAATTCCCTATACAGCGTCGCCAGAGGATTGCGCGGTTGGTCCCTAGGCGCCGGCCATTGATACTGTTCATTGGCAATTTCTGTCCAGGGCACCCCCACCGGGGCGTGCTGGTCTGTCGGAGAAATTGAAGATCGCAGGGTAACCGTGATTGTTGGCGTAGATACCCCAGCAGTCCCTTCCCAAAACCAATAATACTCAAGAAACCGACGACCATCAGTCCTCAAATCAGACCCGACAACCAAATTGTAATACCCTTGAACAGTTATATTGTCATACACTGGCACCCGCGCAATGGTAGTGCCATTTGTAACTGTCACGCCGTTGACGGTTAGGTCATCCCTTGTTTTAAGCTCGGTGATAAAAAGCAGTTCAGTCAATAGCAGACGCCGGTCCTCGGCTGTCTGATTAACCTTCGTCGCAAAACCCATATTCGGAAACGAACCGCCGCCTTCCGCAAATTCAAGCTCAATACTGAAATGAATTTCCCCTGCATCATGATCATTCAAGTTGACCGCAGCGCTGGTTGAAGCGACACTAAACTCGACCTCCGCGCTTGGAAAAGTATTGGTCCCTGTCCCGGCCGTCAAATTGGCTGACGGATATACTGTCGTCAAAGCAACAAAACCTGCGCCCTGTGCTGAAGGTGTCGGCAAGTCCGCAGTATAAGCCACATCGGTTGGTAGTTTTGTTTTTGCCCAGCGGTCGGTGTTTCCCGCCACAGCGACTTGATTGACCTGTACCTCATTGCGGTCGTCGCGCTCCCATCGGTTGGCAGCATGAAAGGCCAGCGAAGTCGTCAAGTTTGTATCTGAAAACACCTCAATTTTGTAAGCAGTCCCAACAGGAATACCCGCATTGATATCCTCGCCGCCCGATGGTTTGTGATAAGCATAAGTGTTGGGATGCGCCGTGTCGCTACTGCCGCGGTCATCAGCAGAAGACCGCGCAAAGGCAAAATTGATATTCAGTCCATCGGGGAACACCCCCGGCACTGGCGGCGTCGTCATCCGCAAATAGATCGTCGCCGGCTGTGAAGTCACAAAACCGGGTGCCGTCTTGGGAACATACAGCCGCCGGTTTTGCGGATTGGCCTCTTGCCATTCCAGTACGGCATCGCCTTTGAAGCCACTGTCCACAGCAGAATTGCTGGTGCTGTCCCCAACAAGGCCGCGGTAAACGTTAGGCTCATCAGTCGAAGCGACAAGCTCATAAAGAACGCCGCCAAAATTGATTATGTCCCCGACTGAATAACTGCCAACGGCAGGCAGTGACGCCAAGGAATTCAATTCGTTCGCCGTGCCGCCGCCGCTTCCAGGCGGACCGGGCGCGCCAGCAGGGCCAGCAGGGCCAGCAGGGCCAGCAGGGCCAGCAGGGCCAGCAGGGCCAGCAGGGCCAGTTGAGGTCGGGAACGGTTTTATCACAAGACCAGTGCCAGTCGAATTTACCGCCACAGCCTCGCCGGCGTCACCCACAGCAAAAGACGGCACTCGTCTTTCCAGAGGGATCGCAGTATTTATAGCTACATTCACTTGGTTTCTCGCCGCTCGCGCTATCGTGCCATCAAAGTCTTCCCCCTGAAGTGCGGTCTCATCATTGTTGACGACGAAGACATGTCCTCTATGACCAGTTAGGGAGTCTGGCATTGCTCGCGCGGCGCCGGGAACAAGTGTGCGTATCCTAGCGTCGACTGTTGCTTGACTTAACCCACCGCCAACAGTTCCATCACGACCGGCGGGGCCTTGAGGTCCGGCAGGGCCAGCAGGGCCAGCAGGGCCAGCAGGGCCAGTCGAGCCTGCAGGGCCTTGAGGGCCAGCAGGGCCGGCCGGGACATCGGCAAGTTCAAGCCCCGTTCCTGTATTATTGACTTTGACCACTTCGCCGGCGTCATCTGCGTCGAAAGCAGGTACGCGGCGATTTTGAGGAATTGCCGCGTCAAGAATAACATTCACTCGACCATCAACAGCGTCTTGGTCTAAGCCGCCGCCGCCAGACCCCTTGGCAGTCCATTCAGTGTCGTAGTCGGTGTTGCTTGCCTTCGTCAAGACTTGTCCGGTTGAACCCCCAGCGGCGATGCCTTGTCCAGGCGGTCCGGCAGGGCCAGCAGGGCCTTGTGGCCCCGGCGTCGCTGCCGCATGTTCATTGATAAGACGAACAATTTCCTCTTCCGTCAAGCCGTCCACAATTCCCCCAGATATGACGCGCATTGTGCGGATGATGCCCGCCCGCCGCGACTTCCATCGATTTAGTATGCTGGCCGCGCCAGACTGAACTAATGGATCACCAGCAGGGCGCCGCGATCCAGTCACATCATATTCCCAAAACCAGCCAAACAAACGCTCAAGCGCCAGATTTTTTTGCGCGTCGGGGGCATTGGGCGCATAAACATTGATAAGTCCAACCGACCCCAGATACATCGGATTGGCTGACGCTGTAATTTCAGGCGGTATGTCCGACGTGCTGGCAACAATACGCGCCGCTTGCAGGGTCTCTGCCAATGTCATAATAGCCATAGACTTCTCCGCTTCAATGGTTTGTCCGCCAAGCCTTGCCTGGCAGTCAAATTGATTTCACAAAGCATCCCTTTTTTCACGCGCTCAACTGTGAACCCATCCTTGTCCTGCTCCACAGTCGATTCCTCAACGGCAATTCCCGGTACAACACCCGTGATAAGTCCGCCGCGGATGCGCCGCCGCGTTTCACGAAGCGCAAGTGTCTGCAAAAGTCGCCGCGTCCCGAATTCAATTCCCTGCGGCGTGAACCTCACATTCAAACTGCCCGCCGCCGTCGATGCCAAGCTGTCGTTATAATCAAAACCCGGCAGCAGATAAACGCTGTCTGCAAGGCTTAGGGCGCCGCGCTCAATCAGCATTTTGCGTTTCCGCACCATTGATACCAGCCCCGCAATTTCATACAGGATAAGTCCAGTTATCAATCCGGCCCGCATGCGGACGTTACCATCAAAATAGGCTGACCTCTTATCAAGAGTTGACGCTGGATACGCCGGTCGGTCGACCAACGCGACGCCCACAAGCTCTGCATTTTGGATCACGCGGACGCCCCCATCCATCCGTTCCCGATGGGAAACAAACTCCGCAGACAAGCCGCGGACAATGTTGGCGTCCACAAGTTCCTTTGCCCTCCGCCCAAAGACGGTATCCGGGATGGTCGCGCGCAAGTCGAGGCTGTCTTTGCCGTCGCGCAATTCCAATCCGGCGCCTGTCCTAGCAACGGGCTGCTGTCGGTCATGCAGCAGGTTTAACACAACATCATCGAACGACACACTGCCAGGCATAAACCTTTCATGAAACGTCCGACCAATATGCGCCACATCGCCATAGCGGAGAACAGTGCCAGAGATAACATCCGGGCTCTCTGAACGAAGCTCAATGTATCGGTTTATCATCTCCGGCTCCTTGGGGTTTTCAATGAGGTTTGCGGTTTCCTGTGACGTCCCTAAGCCTCGACTTGAAAACGGATTTGCTTCCAGCCGTCTTTGCGCTTGAGTGCAAATCCGAACAGCATATGCGCGGTTAGGGCAACCTGCGCTTTGGCCGCATTGGTGTATGGGTCGCGTATCATCGTGATGCCCTGCCAAATCGGGGCCACGGCCGCGCCCGGCTCAAAAGTTAAAATCGCGTCTTGACGCTTGCTGGCAACGTCGGGGATGCGCGCAGAGTTTTGAACAGAGGCGCCAAGCCGCGTCATCGCTTCAATCGCGTCCAGCTGTTTGTCGGTATTCGTCTTGCCGCGGGCATGCTTCCAGGTCGACAAGCCCATCAGAATACGAATATCGCTTTCCGTCCGCGCCATTTTGCCGTCAAGCTCTGCTGTCGCGGTCGTTCGATAATCGTCATAAGTCGCTTCCGCAGAGGGATTGGTCGGGTCTGTCAATTCCTGGAATAAACCGCTGACGTTTGGCGAAGTGCCATTGCCATTGATAAGTTGCTCGTCAAATTGATCGCCCATCACCATCCGCAAGTCCGACCGCAAAGCTGTCTCCAACATCCCGCCCATCGAAGCGATGCCTTCCATATTCCACAGATACCGCGCGCTCAACCTGGTCGGTGTCACATTGACAACGCTGAACGTCGCGACATCAGCTTCAATTTCAGCATTGGCCGCTTTCATGCTGGCTGTCGTGCCGCCAGTCATAACAGGATAAGTCGTCGTCCCCGACGAGACGCCCGGCGTCGAGATGCCCAAGAAACCAGCGTCCGTCTTTTCAAATATCCGCGGCAGCAGGGCATTGATGGTCTTGCCCCAATCGCCAATGGTAATTGCTGTCGGGTCATCGGTGCGATCCTCTGCCCGCGCTTCCGGCGCCAAGGCTTCCCACGGGATTTGCGTATCCAAATCCAGGCCCAGGCCCTCATTCAATTCTTTTTCTGCGCCCCCGACGGACTTGCCCTGTGAATAGGCTTCCATATACGAACGCAGTTCAATCCGCTCAAGCAGATTATTGGGCGGCGGCGGCGGCTCCTCTGCCTGCTTTTTCAGCGCGGCGATAAGGGCCCTGTCTTTTGCAATGACATCTTTGTAGCCGTCTGGCTCCGCGCTTTGCTCAAGCTCGCGGACGCGGACTTCAAGATGATCTATGAACGCTTGCCGTACCTCTTTATTCATTGCCTACTCCTCAAGATTTCTGCCGTTAGATAAATCAATTTGAATATATCGGCCGTCACTGGAAACACTGAAGCTGTCGATATTATATTGAAAACCGCGCACCCTTGCCAAGTCCCAACTGGCATAACCTGTCGCGCGCTCCCAGGCGCCATTTTGAAATTGAAAACGCAATGCCATAATTATAGGATTATAATGGACGCGATACAAGCCCGTCCCCAAAAGCACTCGACCAGTCGCCTGGCCAGAAAAAGTGCTGAATATCGGGGAAATGATGGCCTCACCCCAAATCGGATAAGTTTGAAAGCTCTGACCATTATAACGCACCGGCCGCGGCGTCGGTGTCGAAGGGTCAAAAGAAACTTGACCAGCTGGAAAGGCATCGCGGCTAAAATCATTCGTCATCCCCAAGGTGACCAGCGTATCAAAGGCCATCCATAAACTCCCGCCACTGCCGCCGCCCTTTGCTGACCGGCGTCTCATGCACCTTTATATGGCATTCCACGCATAAAGTCAAGCAATTCGTCGGAAGCGGGGAACCGCCGCGCGACAATGGCTTGATATGATGCACTTCCAAATTGCCGCGCTTCCCGCAATGACGGCACTTATAACCATCCCGCTCAAGAACGATTGGGCGGTACAGGTCGACCTTCCATCGGTTTTTGCGGCTCACATGATGACGGCTCATAGTCTGTATCCTTATCGCAAGGAGGCCAGCAAGCGCAACAACATACACACTCGCTTTCAGAAAAATTGTGACGGCAAACCATTGAGAGAGGGCGTATTAGTCCGCACTTCAGGCAGGCAAAATGTTTTTCCATCATACCACTCCATGATAAATCACACTGCGCCGCTCATTATGACGGCTTCCCAGCCCAAGCGCAAGCACTGCGGCCTGCAAAGCGTCAATCCTTTGTCGCTGTTTGCTTTTGTCCAGCTTAGGATTTCCCGCAGCATCGCGGACAATCGAACTGCTGGCAATAGCATGCTCAAGCATCAGCGACCGCTCCGATTGAACCTGGCCACTCAAACACATTTTCTGAAATGCCCGCACATCGGCAGAACCATCTGCCGTATGACTATGGCCCATCCCGCGCCAGATGACCGGCCACTGAATGCCTGCGCGATCCATCGCGGACATCGCCTCTGCTTTGCGGTAACGATCCAAAGCCAAGACAACCTGCTCCCCGGCCAACCGACTGGCAATATCATCAAAGAAACTGGTCAAGTCCGTCACCCGGCCAGGATAAGTTGCCAACTCGCCGCGCTCTTTCATTCGAACATAAAGCCCGCCAACCCCATCGACTTCGCCGCGCGTCCGCAAATCAGGATGACCAGGAAAGGCGCCCCAGACTTCCAGACGCTTGCTGTCCGGCCAATAAGCGACTGCCGCCGTCATTGACGAACTGCCGCCCAGGTCAACGCCCAAACAGCACCGACCTTCCCGCACTGGCAAAACCATCGTGATACAGCTTTGCCAATCGGACACCGACAAAATCAGTTCACGCGACGGCTCTTGCGGCAGGTTGAGGTCGTAGGCCGCAAAGCTCGAGCGGTTGGCAGGGCTGGCAAGCGCGCGGCGCGCCATATCCCGCATATAGCGGATGGACTTAATCCCCGACTGCAAACCTGGATTGGCAGCATGCCAGTTGGCTTCGTCATCAAGCGCGGCTCGCTGGTCACCGGCATATTCCATCCAATAAACAGCGTCGTCTTGGGCGCGGGCCGCCATTTCATTGAACATCGGGGCGGTGCCGCGAATGCTTATGCAAATCAATCGACCATCCCGACCGCTGACGCTGGACAAAATCGCATTCCACAAGTCGCGGTTTTGCTCTGGCATTAAACCAGCTTCGTCAATGATGGCCACATCCGCGCCCAGCGCATGACCTGTC